>NZ_CP044017.1 GCF_004337365.2 Rhizosphaericola mali
ATACATGGAAGGAGGGTTTGTTATAACTTCTATTTTCTCTACTGCATTAGCGGGAATTGAAGTTAAATAAGCGGCTAATTGTTCTGGAGAAGCCATCTTCAATAAGCGGTCATTAATCATAACCATAGCTCTCCCTTTACCAATAATAGAGATAGAATTGTCGACAACTTTGACTTCAGGAGTCATGGATAATAGTTCTAGAGATGTTAGGCCGATGGTATTTACATTATTATTTACATTAAAAATAATTCTATCAATTTTTCTACTTATTATTGCTGAGTGAGATGTTATATTTACATCCTTTAACTGCTCTTGCTTTTGCAATAATGACACGTTAATCGATGTGTCTGTGTCAGGTGTTAAAATTAATGGGATCTTTATGCTTTGGTAATTAATAAAAGAGAAGTCTAGCTCATACTTTCCTGGCAATAATTTATTAAAAAAATAATTTCCAAAACTATCACTTAGTGTATTTTTATAGTGCAAAGAATCTGATTTAATCATTATTGTTACAAATTGCAAATTTTTTTCATTATGTTTATCTTTGATTTTACCTTTTATACTTTGAGCGATTGATAAAGAAAAAATATATGAAAACACAATAGATAGAATAAAACTTTTTTTCTTCAATTATTTATTTTAAATGTTGTTAGTAAATCTAGATATAAACCTGTTTGTTCTCCGCAAAACTGGATCTTTATCATATGTTAATTATATTAGACATATGTACCGTTTTAGTTTTTATAATTCAATAATTTTTTTTCGAAATTATCTATTTATAAATAGCCATTTTTTAAACAATTAAAAAGTAGAAAATTGATTTTATCAACAAATAATCAGTTAATAACTCTCCTGTATTGAATACAAGTTATGAAGATTTAAGTATAAAGTCAAAAAAATAATATACATATATATATATATATTTTTAAAAAATTAAATAATTTGTAATTCAATTTATTGCATATTCAATTTTATTATATGTAAGTGTTTTGAATTTAATAAGTATTCAATGTAAAACGTTTATAATTCCTTTTAACGTTTTAAAGTGTCCAATTGTATGATTTTGAGATAATGCTAAATTTTAGGCGAAAAAAAATAATTCGTACCATTGTTGAATTAAATCTGGAGCCTCCAAACATAATTCTGCAAGAACCAATGTGCCTTTTCCTTCGAATAATGTGAATGGCAATTTAAAAGTATACAACAAATCTTTTAGCTCTTCTATTATAGAAGAGTAACTAGTCTCTCTTAAATAAATATACAACATACAATAAATATTCATTTTTTGGAAAAGTTGTTTCATTGTCAACTTCGTATTGTCTGGCATAAATTGAATAAAGTCATTAGTATAGCCAATTGCCCTTTCTTCCCAGTATTTATTTTTCTTATTTTTTGCTGATATTAAATATGTAGTAGCCAAATATGTTATATCTAAACTGTATTGCTCATCTTTTTGGGAATTATTAAATTTGGCGTTCGACAAAATAGCTTCGCAATATTTTATGCCATTGAATAATATATGTCCCAATGTAGGAGTATTTGTATTTATGTTTATTGATGAAATTGATGTCAAAATTGAGCCTAAGTCAAACAGTGAATTTTTCATTATGATATTATTGCAATATTTGTCTTTATCCTCGTACAAATTTATAATTTCAGGTATTTGGTTAGCTAGATCGTCAAGTAGTAATACTATACACTCTAAATGTCCAATCGTTTTGTATCTGTGAGTTCCAGGATTGTTACTCATCGCTCTCCTTCGGAAATATTCAATTTTCCCTAATGTACCAGTTAATAGCGAAAAATTTTCGTCTTTGCTGTATGAAACTATGTTATATAAAAGGCTATCTATTGGGTCTAAAATTTCGTCTGTATTTGTATCTGTCATTAATCCGTTTTGAACCAACCATTCGATTGCCCATCCTATGCCTGTTAGACCTGTTCCAAAGTTTAAATCATTTGCATTAGCTCCATTTTCACTAACCCATTCTAATAAAAAAACACCTTTTTCTTCTGCTATTTTATCATTTCTATATTTTGCTAGTAAAAAAAAAATAATTGCAATTCCTGTTAAACCATCTAACACGCCTGTATTTTTGATTTTCTTTCTTTGTTTGAATGCATTTTCGACGAATTGGGTATTTAATTTTGTTGTACTCTTTTTCATATATATTGTTGATTAGATTGTCCAAGGCCAAGTTTTTATATATTTCATTAATTTAGTTTTTGATAGATTACAAATTTTAAGATATTCTTCCATAAACAGAATATAAAAGTCTTTATGAGGATAACCTGAATTATGTTTTCTATCATGAGGTAAATGATAAAGGTCGCCCCTCGTTCTTACAATTTTATATCCCAAATTTTTTAATCGTTTTGGCCTTTCAATATCTTCCGGTCCCCAGCTAGTAAAAAATTCGTTTTCCATTCCAGCTCTAATATATTTCTCTTTGTTAAGAAATGCAGCGCCGCCATAAGAACGTCGTGACACAACAGAATGCTTCGCTTTACTTAATACTAACAGGTCTGGGTCTAGAAGCTTGATAAACATTGTCTTAAACAAATTAGATACACCAATAAAATTACCGCTATATGGACAGACCATATCAGCCTTATTATGTCTAATATTTTTTACACTTTCAACTATCTGATCTATAGGAAATACTACATCGCAATCATATATAGCGATAATTTTAGAGTTTGCTTTTTTTATGAGAATATTACTTACATGTGTTCTGTGCAATAATTTATTATTATCAAAAAAAAATAGATGTTTACAGCATTTTGGTAATATTGATGTGTCAACTTTTGAATCCGTGTCGGATTCGCCTATTAATATATTTGTCTTGAAAAATTTATTGATGTAATTAATTATAGCATACAAATTACTTAAACGACTTTCTGAATCGATTCGTACAATGATTAAAAAGGTAACATCCATGAGATCAATCCTTTTTTCATTCAAATAATTTCTATATTGTTTAATAAGATTTACCAAAGGGAAACTCGACGTTTTAGTATAATCCCCTTGTTCTAATTTTAAATCATAGTATGGGGGAAAATGGATATAGTTTTGTTTTCGGAAAACGAGCCCAGGCGCATTTATGTCTTCGCCAGAATAATGCAGAATTTTACATGTATACCATTTTTCAATTGGACTCTTGGCCATTACAAAATCCAATTCTGGATGTATACGTATTTCACGACCTTGTAATAGTCCATTCCAAAATACAGCCCACATATCAGCACACCAAGATTGAACACCAATGAACTCCCATCTTTTTGTTCCAAATTTTTCGTTAAACAGTTCGGCTTGTCGATCGTTATGATCGTTCATTAATTCATATAGATCTTCTGAGTCGTTTTCTACCTTTTCCCAAAAAAATGGAGATGTCTTTTTTAATAAATATTGAGCTCCTCCACAGTTTTTATCTTGATCGGAGACAATTTCTGGTTTTATCCCTACAATATTACACATAGCTTTGAATGTGGATTCTCCTGCATTCTGCTTTATATATTTACTATCGGTATAATCTCTAGTGTCTGAAAGATACCAGAGATTATCATTTTGTAATTTCTCAAAATCAGGTAATTCTCTAAAGATAATGTCTGCATCATGATAAAAAATACACTCATTTTGTAACCAAGGGTTTGCAATAATGTGCTTTTTTATAATGTGCGGCCTAATTGAAGGAGCATAACTATGTTTATTTCTAGTATCAGGGTAAAGAAAAAATTTTGCTTTATCTTGATGCTTATTTATGATATCTTCAAAATAATGACTTATGCCAATTTTGGGATTATATCCAATTAGTATGTGAATATTCTCTGGAATTATCCCCAATAGATTAAAGTTATATATCTGTATTTCCAATTGCCAGGTGAAATAAAATTCATCCGGCTGTGCAGTAAGAAAGATCATAAATGTGTTTTAGTTTCTCGACCAGAATTGATTATTAAAGCTAAATTAAAAAACGCTAAAAACAAAACTGGATGTTTATTATTATGAATTTGTATCTGCTTAAGAGGTCTATACTACAACGGTTTGTGTCTACCGTTTTATCATGCTATTAATTTCCTTATTAGTATACATATCCAAAATTTTCGAATATCTATAAAATGTTGCTTTTGTTAATCCCAAAGGAGTATAAATTTCTTCTGGTGTTTTTGAAGGATCTTTATACAGTGACCTCATTATTAATAGCTTTGATATCGTTTCTTTGGTATAACCTTTAGGACGTCCTCCCAGGCGTCCCCTCGCTCTTGCTGATTGTAAACCTGCATTGGTCCGCTCTCTTATTAATTCCCTCTCATATTCAGCCAATGAAGCCATTATATTTAAGAAAAGCCGTCCATTCATAGTTGAAGTATCAACACCATCGATTATACCTTTTATGATTACCCCTTTCTCACTCAGACTCAAAACCAAGTCAATGATATTTTTTAAACTTCTTCCTAATCTATCTAATCGCCACACAAACAATTCATCTCCCTTTCTAAATTGTTGGATCATACTATCTAGTTCGGGACGACTTTTAGTTGACCCTGAAATTTTCTCTTTGTAAATTTTTTCGCATCCTGCTTTTTCGAGCGCTTCGATTTGCAATTGCCAATTTTGATCTTTGGTACTTACTCTAGCATATCCAATTTTCATAATTTGTTATATTAAACTCATTAGTTGTAAATTTATGATATTTTGATTTATGATATAAGATATTGAGAATGTTATTATAAAATAAAAGAAGTCAGAAATGACCTCTTTTATTTTGTCTCAAAATACCACCGTTTTTATACACATGGTATTCAACGGAGCTTCATTTTTGCACGTTAGGTAAAACGAAACTCCCGTCATTGAGAGCTAGCATTCTTTAATTTTTCTTGTAATGCATTATTTTCTAAATAGAGGTGTTTAAGTGTAGGACAGACATCGACTTAATAATTTTTTTCAGATTCTTTAGTTGCTGGGGGTATTAAAATTGCATCAAATTTTTGTATGTATCCTTTAATTGTATCATCTATTTTTATGTTCTTCTCTATACTTAATTCCTCTAACTCGTTAAGATTTATAAAAGTCCATTTATCAGGTTTTGTAAACTTGAGTATTTCCGTATCTTCTTCATCGATAACATCTTTTATTGAATTAGTAGAATCAAGTTTATATCGGGGAAAACAAATTAATGAAAATGACTTGGACAAATTATAATTTGCTAATTCATAAATTGTATTTCCTAGTTCTTGAAATCCACTATAACTAGTACCTTTTGCAACATGCATAGCGCCCAGCTTTATGAAAGCTTTTTTAGACTCATTATTTTTAATTTTTTTGTAATGAGTTACAAAATTATACTTCATATTTTTAACTCTAGGAAACCAAAATCCTCGTCCTTCATCAGCATAAATACTCAGCGAGCGTTTCAACTCTCTAATAATTTCTTTATTTTTTTTATTACTCACGGCTTTAAGATAGTTATTTAATTTTTCGGATTTTAATAGGTGTTCGGTTAGTTTCGGATTAAATCCATTTTTCCCATTTTTATATTCTGATGCTGTGTAGTTATAAATTTCGTGATACTTTTCTTTTATATATTGTGAATTGCTTGAGTTTTTTAATAATAGATCAAGAAGGTATAAATATGAATTATAATTTTCAAAATCGACGCCCCAAATTGCTATATTATTATTAACTACTTGAGTTAGTGTTTTTGCTTCCTCTTTTGTACCAAAGAAACCAAAAGGAGAACCTATTATATAGTTTGAATATTTTTTATTAAAAGATTTAATCGAGTCTTTTTGGGTAGCTAATTTGGTAAGTTTTTTTGCCGCTAATGGTCCTATTTCTGCTACGTAATTATTAAATCCATTTTTTTTAAGAAACGGTATCAACAATTTTACCATATTCTCTAATTGTGCGTCATTGTGTTCTTCTCCAATAAGGAAAAATTGGCTTTCTGATATTTTAGATTTGATTATTTCAGCCCCCCTGCCAGACAATGAATCATTATTTATTGCAAAATAATAAGTAGATTTTTTAATGATGTTTTGAGATAAAACGTTAGAACAAACTATAACAAGAAAAAAAAATAATGTAATATATTTCATTTTAAGGTTTGATTAAATTTACCCAAAACTTCGTATGTAAGAGGGTCGTTATTGATCACAATATAAAAATAATTTATATTGTGAATTGTTGAAGTATGGCTGTATTGGGAGAATATTTTAAAGGTATTGTGCTATAGTTTATTAGCAAACTTCTTTATTCTTTCCAACACGTTTTCAAAAGGAACCTGGTCCTCATAATATAGAGCTTGCGTTTTTATATATCTAGACTTTAATGACTGAAATAAAGATTTATCTTCCAGTAGAAAAGCTTGATTTTGGTTTATCGGTATAGCAAAATCTTGTTTCGGAAATCTATTTGCTTTATGTTTAAAATAATCTTCCGTACCAATAAAAGAAGCTACCTCTGGTAATGCCAACAAACAATACACGTCATAGTATTGGCGCATATAGTTCTTTTCTATAATGCCGCTTTCTTGTTCTTTCCTGAATTTGATGGCGATGGTCTGTAATTTTTCTACGAGCGTATATCCGGGATGATAACATAAAACATCCACTGCCTTGTTATCTATAATCTTGCTACCGATTGTATTTGATGCTCTGTCTAATGCCCAAGAGCTGATTGTAACAGGTCGATTAGGATTTACCATATCAAAACCCACTTCTAACAAAATACCTTCTTTTAATACCGTAGCAGGTTCTGTCGCATTGTTATAAAAAAGACGAATGCCTCCGCTTCGATATGCTATTGCATCATCGAATGCTAAGTCGCGTTCTACTTTTATGATACCAGGAATAGATATTGATTTAGCTAATTGGTCATAAAATGTCTGACGTTTAGCAATATTGTTTTTATTATGATTATTTGGATTCTCATTAATACCCAATTCTTTAGGCGGATGAATATGTATGTCTATATCTTCCGAAAAACGATGAATCACATGGTATCCCTTGGACAAGGATGTTCCGCCCTTTAATTCAAAGTCGAAACCTTGTTTCTGCATACCATATAATACATGCATGATCCAATAATCTTTTTCGATCAACCCTGGATCAATGTTCCTTTCTGTTGCAATTACTTGTAAAAGTTCGCCGAAATCTTCTCTTTCATGTAAGTAGCCAGGCATTATATCAATTGATTCGTTTTAAAAAATTTCTTAGTCCGCTCGGTGCCATATTTTAATACTTGTTTTTTGAGTTCAGTTCGATCTAATGTTTGTGCTTTGGCTTTTATCTTTTGTAGTAATAACTGCTTATTCTCAGCGAGATAATCTATGTTATTCACCAAATCAACAAAAAGAAAAAGGTCATTCAGTTTTTTAGGAAAAGCATGTCGTATACGGAAATCAAAGGTCTTTCCAGCCAATGTATGTTTTCCATGACGCTTGCGGTTATAAACGATTTTGGAATTGTAAAGCTGTGTTGTGCCTAGCCCAAGAGTATTAAAATTATTGGGGCTAGTTAATAGAAAATTAGGATCTTTTAGAAAGCCTGCAACCAACTCCTTGTCATCTGGCGGCAAAACTCCGTACACAGATTTACGAGGAACATAATAAAGTCCAGTGGCAGCCTTTTTCAACGTTCCAACCTCCAATAATTCTTTCAGGTCCCGATCAACTGCTTTACTCCATATTGAAGCATTTTCGCGACGAAATACCATGCCAGGCTTTAATTTCTTTGCTATATCCTTCTTCTTAATTTCCATTATTAAGCATAATTTATATAGTAAAATTCATGCAAATATAAGCGATATTTGGATATTGAATAAAACTCAGACATTCTAGTAGTCTTAACGCACATTTCTAATTGCGAACACACTGCGTTCGCAATTAGAAATGTGCGTTAAAATTGTCTGAAAGGTTCTATTTGGTGTCTAGAAAACGACCTCCTTTTGAAATGTTTTGAAGGCATGCTAATACAACTAAAATTGTGATGTCGATCAAGATTTACATTGTAAAAAAACAATCTGCCACACAAGCGTTATCCTTTTGGGTGGGGGAAGTATTGCCACTTAAACCTATCAAAGCAAACAACTAAAACGAACTTCAACTATAAAAGAAAAAAGCAGGCGCCTTGCCTGCTGAAATCGCTCAACTCTCCATTTAAAAAGTCCATAATAATGTTCCGGTTCCGTCCAACGGGAGTTTCATTTCTAGCCCTCCGGGCAAAACGAAACTCTAGTTATTAGCAGTAGGCCTTGTCTGCACTTTTTTCTTTCTTTATGAATTTATAAAGTTTCCCCCATAAGCATTTCATAATGCTCTTTACCAATAGTTCTAAATATTTCGGCAAATACATCAAAGAGTGTCTGAGGATTTTCAGCGATAATTTTCTGATAGTAAATACTGTCTAGGGCTGCAACCTTGTGACTTTCATCATTGATCGTTGATATAAATGCACATTTGATATAATAGCCCGGAGTAGTTTGGTTATTATTAACAATTGATGCCCATGAATCTCTTCCGTAACCAATAAAACTTACATAACTTTCGATTATTCTCCTCATCGAATTTGAAATCATAATATTTAAAGATGAATTGCCTGGTAAGTTAGCTTTAACTTCTTTAATTGTCGCCCACATCAATGAGTAATCATCTAGAATAGCCTTATTATAACTTCCACTTACTGAAGACTTGTTGTTTAGTTTGGAGATTTTATAATGCCAATAGTCCGTACATATAGGTCGTTTATCGAAAGTGACTTCTTTGTAAAAATAAATGTTATGTGTTAAAAGAAATACTTGTAGAATATTGTCATTTTTAAAGAGCATTCGATTTGGTTTATTATCATCTGCTTTTCTTTGAATTAGACTATGGATCAACGTTGATACAATAAATAGTGCTTGGCTATCTAAACTAGAAACGGGGTCATCAATTACTAATATTTTCTTTTTACTTCCATTTCTTTGTAAGTCATCAGTTCTAATGCAGAGTTGATAAAAATATAAAAAAGCAATAAAATTCTTTTCACCCTCACTTAGACTATTGAATATTGGATTTGTATTTGTTGAGTTAAGTCTCTTAAGATAGAACCTCGATATGTTATTTACTTTGTCTTTCTCTGCAATCTCAAACCCCTCGAATCCTGAGTTTTTTAAAATTGTATTTATATCGTCAACTGCATCTTTTGTATTAACAGTTTGACGTCTCAAAGATTCTATACTTTGTCTTGATGTTGATATTTTAGAATCATATAAATTTCTTTGATTTGAAGCCAAAGAAGAAATCCTAGAATATTTTTGTTCACGACTATCGTATTGTTGAATTTCATTCTGACATTGGCTCGACAAATAGTTCCAAATATCACTTGTTAATGTTCTTTTGTTAGCATCTGCAGCCAAATATGTTTGATTATTTGCATTTATTTCTGCTATTATAGTAGACAACTGAACTTTTTGACTACTTATTGAAGTAATTAGTTTACGCTCATTAGAATGAGTGCCTTTATAAGTAATTTCGGATATATTATTATTGAATAACTTATTCAAAGATATAAGAAGATTAGAGACAACATTGTTGGGATTAAATTGGCTTTGTATAGCTGTTATATTTTGAATAAACAAAGTTGTTTTCTGCCTATATTGTTCTTGAAGTCTGGTTAATTCAGAAAGTTTACGTTTATAAGTTTCGTCAAAATATTTTTCAAATTGTTCTCTGAGTTCAGAGTCAATCGTTTCTTTTTGGCAAAAAGGGCAGGTATTACTTTTGGGTTCCAAATAAGTTAGCCCTTGTTCAACCCAGCTTCGAGAATTTAACTGTTGTATTAATCCTGCAATATCGACATCTTCATTTCCAACAATTATTTCATTTAATAGCGGCTCTAATTGTTTTTCAATTCTTCTGATTGAAAAATAATTTTTTGCGTCTATATTATTGCCTATATTTTTTAAATCACCTTCGTAAAGAGTTTGATACCTTGTAGTTAATTCATGGAGTGTTGATATCTGCAAGTTTTGATTTTGCAATACTCTTTTAACCTCGTTGAAATGATTTTGTTTATTTCCTGAATAAGCTAACGTTATTTTTGAAAAAGTAGAGAATGTCGTTCTCTGATTCCAGCAATGAGTTAAAAGGGCATCTGTCTTTGTTCTCTTATCCTCAACTATTGAATCAAGTTTAGATTGATATTTTCTTTTTTCTTGTTCATATTGTTGTATTTTTTGCTCTTCTAGAGAAATCTGTTGGTCAATTGTAACATTAGTCTGATTTAAAGAAAAGACACCTCTTAAATCAGAACTTCTTCTAAAATTGGCTTCGATGAAATCCTCATTGAAAGTAAGAATTTGGTGAAATCTATTGTCATAACCTATATTAGAACAATTAGAAAAAATAGGATCTTGTAATGAAGTGTCACGTCCTATATTTTGTAGATATTTCGCAATTGTCGACTTTCCCGAGCCGTTAAATCCAAAGAAGAAGTTAACTTTTTTAATGTCAGAAATTGTTACTGGACTATTATTATCGTAAGATGCTATATTTTTTAATGTCAGACTAGTAATCATAATGGGATAAACAATTATTTTCTTTGATTCAACATGGGTTTAATAAGTCTTAGTGCTAACGCACTTGGTTTGAAGGTTTGTGACGAAAATAGTGATTATCAGTTCGAATTTAGTAAAAAAGTTCAATAAAGATATTGAGTTGAGCCGATATTTTTTCGCCCGTTACAAATCGTCAAACTGTTATCTGCTGGCATTGTTTGGTTTACATTTTGTACAATTTTCTCGTTTACCAATTTATAGCTTTTATAAAATTCTCCAATTTTTCAATTCCTTTATCTGCAGAATAAGTTCGCACAAACTCAGGAGTTTGAAATGGTAATGCAAAATATTCGAAATGCCACTTTTCTTGAACTAGATCAAACGTTATATGCAAGGCTTCTTTTCTATAATCAAGTTCTTCGTAAATACTTATTACAAGTTTGTCCATTGATGTCGAACCGTAAAGTCTGTTTGAAAGTCCACTGGATTTTATATGCTTTACAAGTTCGACAAATCGAAAGTGATAGTTTCCGAAATCTGTCAAATATCTATTTTCAATATAGTCCCAACTTTGTGCTTTGGCTGCCCAAGGTTTATATTTTTTGAGAATTTCCATAAAGTCGCTTGTTTTATGCTTGCAGCTAACGCACCGGGCTTGACGGTTTGTGACGAAATAGTGATTATTCAGTTCAAATTTAGTACAAAAGCTCAATAATGATATTTAGTTGAGCCAATATTCTTTCGCCCGTCACAAATCGTCAAACTAATGTTGGTGGATGTTATTCTTGTCTGTCCCGCCAATATTGTTTTGTGTATTCGCTGTCTCTAAAAACGTTGTATAAAATTTCACAGTCGCAATAAGCTCCCTCGTTCATTAAAACGTGAAAGATGTCAAACTGGTCTTGGTCTGAAAATTTTAAGTCTGTCAAAATCTTTTTTGAATGTCGAAAGTCTCCGAAACATTTTGCATTCTCAGAAATAAATTTTTTGTCGAGAAGTGAAACAAAACCAACCTTGTCTTTTAATATTGAAAGTATTGGTTCTTTGATTTCGTCAATTGTCTCCTGGTCGTGATAGTCAAGTTCGTCAGGTTTTTCATTTGGGGCAAGTTCAAACCATTCAGTGCTTTGTAAATTTTGGTCGTAAAAGTCAGATGGAATTAAATGTGTCAAATAGTGATAGCGTTGTTTTGGATAAAGCAATTCAAACCTGTCGTCCGTGAAATATAATTGACGAACATTTTCCACGGTGTCCACGACATTAATTTTAATGTCAGGATAACTTGGTCTTATAAATTCGTATAGCTTTTCTTGAAGTTGTTCTGTGGTCATTTTGCATCGAAACAGGTTGTCTTTATAATAGCCACCAACATATAAATATACGTAATACACCAAATAATTGAGTTTTTATATATTAATTTTAGAGCCCTTGAAATTCAAATATTTAGGTAGCAATATATCAATTACGCATTTTGTATTATTTAATTTGTATTGATGTATTTAATACAAAATACGCTAATATGTATCATTAGCTTTTCTTTTTACCTATTTGACTATTCCTCTTTAATACCCACTGCACGAAGCCTTTATAGCCTCGCTCTAGTGCATCACGCTTAGCGGTTCCTTTTTGTCCGAAATTCTTTTCCTTGAACTGTTCCAATGTCATTATGTTGGTATTTTTGGCGTTCCTTATAAGATCGATTAATTTTTTCATTTCGTTCGCTTTCCTGTCTAGCAACTTGCAAAATTAAGTAGAATTTTTATAGCTCATTTTTTATCTTTTCTAAATCAGCTCCTCCCCTATTTCTTGATTTTGCTTTTATGGGCAAAAAAATAGTCGAGTATTATTCAATAAAGATGTTTTAATAAACACTACATTTGTTTAATTATTAAAATGTTGAATTTAATAATTATTAAATTACGCAATTAAATAAATTATGCCAAAAATTATAACGCTTGCACATCAAAAAGGTGGCGTCGGCAAATCTACTATAGTACTTAATCTTGCCAATTGTTTTAAGGATAACGTTAGAGTTGCGGTAGTGGATATTGATCCACAAGGGACGGCACTACAATTAAAAGATCGAATTGATAATGTAGAGATCATTCCCTATGATAAAAAATTGAAGCTTCTCCCCTATGATGTGGTTTTTGTAGATACGCCCCCCTACCTATCTGATTTACTTCCAGAAGTTTTTAGTGTTTCAGATCTTGTAATTATTCCAACTAAAGCAGGTATTGCCGATTTGTTGGCGATTAGATCCACAATCGCACTAGTAAAAAAAGCGCAAGAAAAAAATAAGGCATTGAAGGCTGGGGTGCTTTTTAATATGGTTAAATATGGTACTACCTTAACTGATGAAGTAGCAGAACAAGTACAAGGGTTTAATGTTCCAATTTTAAAAGCTAAAATTTCAGATAGAGTTAATTTCACGAGAAGTGTTGCGCTCAAAGATGGAATATATGGTATTGGCGATAGTAAGGCTGAAAAAGAAATTGATCAATTGGCAAAAGAAATATTACTTTTAATAAATACATAATTATTAAAATATTTAATTGTGTAAATAATAAATTATGTATTTTAGTAATTATTTAATAAATAGATATAATCATGGCAAAAACATCCATCGATAAATCATTGTTCAACGATTTGAAAGAAACGTTGGCACAGACTCCCGAGACGCCTACGCAAAAAATTACCGCTATTGAAGAGAAAAAAACTTTGCTTCGGGATGAAGAGGCTCCATTCACATTATGGGTACCTAAGACATTAATGAAGCAAATTAAGATGAAAGCGCTTGAAGAAGATGTATCTATCAAAGAGGTTATCATCGCAGCAATTAAAAAGGATATATTAAATTAATAAAATATTAAATTATTTATTTTAATAATTATTAAATTTAATATATGCGTGTAAGTGATAACAATCCTAATGGAGAAAAGAAATCTGATATCGTTAAGTTTACCAAAAAACGTAAAGATGCCATTGTTCTTCCTGGTACGAATACGATTTTGTACCAACCCAATAGGGTAACAAAAGGAAATTTTAAACGATTCTCTTTATTGCAGATGAAGTTTTTTGTATCTCTCATCAAGTCGCTTCAAGGTGCGATTAATGAGGAGATGAGGGGAAACAATGCTTTGCAAATGAAATTGTTTGATGAGCCTAATTCAGACATGGTAAAGATTGGCATCCATCTTTCCGAAATTGCTCGACATGACCAATATACCGATTTGTTGGATGCTATCAGAGGTCTGATGGATGTAAATATCGAAATGGAATCCGGAGACAAAAAGCGTATCATTTTTACAAAATTGATTACGAAGGTTGATCTGCCTAAGAAAGTAGGGGGGAAGAGTGTCGTATTCATTGATATGTACAAAGAAACCGCAAAGCAATTGATTTCTTTTGAACATAATATGTTGGGTAAGCCCGTCCAGTTTACAAAGTATTTCTTTGAAACGGCCATGAAAGCCAAAAGTAAATATGGTGCAAAAATGTACATGATTTTATCTTCTTGGAAGGTCAAAGGTGGTTTTCGCATTACCATGGACGAGCTGCGGGCGCAATTGGGTTTGGAAGAAAATGAATATGCCAATTACAGCGACTTTAAACGGTATGTACTGAAACCCATCCAAAAGGATTTAGAAAAAAAGGCGGATTGCTGGTTCAACTGTGCAAGGAAAGATTTTGAAGTAAAAGAAGGACGCAAGGTCGTTGCTTTGAATTTTAAAATCATCGTACCCGAATTGGAGGAGGATAACCAAGAAAAGATTAGCAGGATTAATTATCTCTTGAAAACGCATGCTGGATTTAAAGATACAGATCTTAAGCTAATTCCTTCGCTGTATGATAAAACGATCAACAAAGAGGAGTTCTTGGCAAGGGTAGTAGAACTAATTAGCTATTGTAATGATGGCGAAAATAATGTAGGAAATACTGTTGCCTATATCTGTAAGTCGCTTGAAAATGAATTTTCATAGAAAAAGTGTGGTTTTTTCTCGTAATAGTATTTTAATGTGTGGTTTTTTCTCGTAGTAACATGTGGTTTTTTCTCGCAATAGGTGTGGTTTTTTCTCGTAATAACCGTGGTTTTTTCTCGCAATAACTCTCTCAGAGAGCTTGTCTATATTGGCTTTTGAGCTTCCTACAATCTATACAATTAAGAACAATAAAGAAATCAATAAGGATAATTTATAGAAATAAATACGAATTTTTACATATTTAGATGCCATTATGACAGAAAATTAAAGGGAAATTGGGAAAAAATCTCGATTATTACAAGATTTTGGCCCGCGCGGCGCAAAAAGTGTGGTTTTTTCTCGTAATAGCATTTTTTAATTTTTCCAAAAGTGTGGTTTTTTCTCGTAATAATATATATAATATGTTGATTATTATTTATTTATGATATTTATTTATATCAAATTTTTATAAAGTCACTTTTACTATTATAGATTCTGTATTTTTACAGCGATGAAAATATTTAGCTTTTTCGCTTAATAATCTCGTACTGGAAAACTGGTAATTTTTTAACACACGAGAAGAATAAGTGGAAGGCTCACGCCACGGGCGTGGGCTTCCTCATTCTGTGTGTTGGGTATACCAGTACCTCTAGTACGGATTTGGAACTCACGCTTTCTTTATGTCTTGTAGTTCCTGGATTTAAGCACTTAGCGTATCAAAAAGTAATTAAATCCCTACTATATGTACCACAAAAACATCTGTTACTCCAGTTACAAACTCATTTTCCTTTCTGCCTCTTTGTTTTTTACTGTTGGGTCTTATTGCCAATCACTTAGCGACAAAGAAACTTTACAAGTAAATGATTCCATTGCGTTACATGTGGGCTCCGATATTCTCATCAACAAACCCCAATCATTTGATTTTGTCAACGTGGAAGAAGTTAAAAAAGGTGGTTTTAGCTTGAGTAAGATCGCTAATGTGGCTAGCTCTGCAGGCGGTGCTATTGTTGGTTTAGGCGGACAAACGGCATCTATTGGCACCATGACTACAGGTATTAAGGTCATGCAAACGGCAGGTACTGCTGCAAGTGTAGGATATACCGTAGATGCTATCAATGCCATGAATATATCCGATCAAGCTAAATCTATTGTTGGCAAGAAAATGCGCATCCTTAAATTCAAAAAAGAAGGCAACGAAAAACGTGGCGAGCATTACTACGCCATCGCTGCAGGAGAAGGTAAACATGATTATAAAATAGAGGTGGAACCAGCTATCAACAGTGGTGAAATACTGATATTGAAGTAATAAAAGGTATTGATCTATAGATGATAAATAATCTATAGATGATATATGATCCGTAGATAATTGATATGCCCATTTGTCCCTATTTGTATTGAAGGATGGGATATCAATTATTATTTTATAAAACTTTATTTTTGTTTTAGATGATGAAAATTCAATACCTATCCGATCTACATTTAGAGTTTGCCCATAACTTCTCTTTTATCGAACACAATCAGCTTTCAGTCACAGGGGACATCTTAATTATGGCAGGTGATATTGTTACATTTGGATATTTTGAAAGGTTATTTACTCCTTACAAATCCTTTTTCGATTTTATTTCTACCCACTACAAAGCTGTTTATTGGCTGGCGGGTAATCATGAATATTATCACGGGGATATAGCCAAAAGAAGCGGTGCATTCAAAGAGGAAGTTTATCCTAATATTTTTCTTGTCAACAATGTCATAGAGCAGTTTGATGGTTGCAGAATTTTATTTTCCACCCTTTGGTCAAAGATTGAACCTGCTAACGAAGAAGTCGTTCGTAAAAGTATGAGTGATTTTTCTGTCATTAGTTATGCAGGCAAAGACTTTACACCAGATTTATACAACCACCTATTTGATGCAGATATTCACTTTTTACAACAGTCGGTACAAACTGCTTATGAAGGTTCCACCATTATTGTAACACATCATGTACCTACTTTGCTGTATTATCCGGTAGAGTATGTGGGCAGTCCTATTAACAACGGCTTTGTAACGGAGTTAAAAGACTTTATTGAACAAAGCTGTATTGATTATTGGATATATGGCCATCATCATAGAAATACACCTACATTTAAGATTGGGAAAGCCCAACTTTTAACCAATCAATTAGGCTATGTAGCTCGAAATGAATGTCCAGAATTTGATGCAGGCGCTTATATTGAGGTGTAAATATGCATGGATTGTCTTTGCAATAGATCACTTGACTGTATTAGATGTGTAAGCTGTATTATCCAAAACTTAAGCATCTAACTTTTGTTCATCTACGAGTGTTTGCAATTTTTGTAGCAGGGAGTCTGTAATGTACGCTGTAGCAGTGCCTGTGGTATTTAATTTTTCTTGTAGTTTTTTTGGATCTGGTTCTAATTCTAATTCTTGTTTTTGCTGCAAAGAGGTTATGTAAGTTTCTATTAAAATGGGTAGCCAACTATTTCTATCTAGTTGATTAACACGTAGAAGTAGGGCTTCATTTTGTATCATCCATCTGGTCGTGATATGCAAGGCGTTTTGTAATATTTTTGATAACCTGGTATCTGCAAAGAAGAAAGGATTGTTTTTTTCTATTTCGTTTCTGTTCGCATTGTAATGGGTTAAGATATCGTTATTTAAATCCGGTGTATTATCCGCATCGATTCTTTTCATTTGGTGCAGATAGGGGAGGAGGAGGATATGGGTTATCTTTTTGTTGTTCTGTGTTTTTAGATAGTAAATATTTAATCCCAATGGAGCATGCTTATTTATTTGCTCTTGCGCTTTATCCAAGATATGGCGTTTAATATCGGCCATTAGGCTATAGCTTTCCATTATGCCCATTTGCTGCTTTAAATCACTTACCGTGTATATTCTAGCTGAAACGTCCGTAATGAGGCTCTTATAGAGTATTTGAGCATATTTAGAGTTAAAGTGCAAATGTGGTTCTAACAATAAGCGATTATTTGCATAGTGATGCATTTGCATCTCCATAGCGAGTATCATTTCTGAAGGTAGGGTGAAACCTATTTGTAGATCTTCTAATTGATAAATATCTTCTAGTAAATGCAATTGTTTGATTTTTCTTGGACTTTGGTATAAGGTGGTTATTTGTTCCAACTCGATGATTTGTTCTAAGGGATAGAAGTCGTTATCGTCTTCTACTATATATTTTTTTTCTGCTTGGTCATTTTGAACGTCGGCTGTACTATCTTCGCTGCTTATTTTATTTTCTATCTCTGATGTATTATTTGGAATCACCCTCAAAATACACTGGTACGCTCCATCAGGGAGTGGGGTCATTTCGAGGGTAAAATTGGGGTTTTCGGGAAATCTGGGATCTTCTTTTGTTGGCCCTTGCTGCATTTGAAGTGTGGTTTTTTCTCGTATTAGGGGGTAGACTTCTGTGGTGGATGGTTCCTGTTTGATGTTATTTTCTGGTCTATTTTGTTCGCCATTTTTTCTGCTATTATTTTTATCTGTTTCCTTATTTTTTTGTGTTTTATTTACTTCAGCACTTTGCATTTTAGGTAAAAAAATGTCTTTGGAAATGGGTTCATTTTTTCCATTTTGGGTAGAGATTAGATCGGTTAATTCCAGGATTAACTGTCTTTGAAAAGGAGAATAGGAGGCTGTTTTTTGATCAAATATCAGTGCTGCTAACTGGTCAATAGAGGTCATTATAGGTAGTGTTTTTTGCCGCATTTTTTTATCAATTAAGTGATCGGTATGTGCTCAAATTTAGCCAAAAAAAAGTATCTATGAATGTCGTTTTTTAAGATTCATAGATACTTTTTTTCGTAATTCAAGCACTGCTTTACAATCCTTATTAAGGGAAAAAATATTGTTTTTTGGCTAGTTTTTTCGGCCCATTTGTTGTGTATTTTTCTGTGACTTTCGGCATTTTCGAGGTACTTTTTTCTTCTTTTTTGTGGGTAGATCGTAGATTATTCTTGTGTTTTTTGGAGTAAATTTTGTAAAAAAAGCAAGTTCATTTTAAAGAAAATCAGAAATGTTTTTAGCTAAAAAAGTGAAGTAATACTTTTGAAAATAGCTATTATGAAACGAATTAATGTAGTTTCATAATAGCTATTTTTAGTATTTGTATCTGCGATGAGTGGTTGGAAAAAAGGCGTTTTACTTATTATGAATGTTTTAAAATTAATTTCATAATAGATAAAATAAAGCATTTATGCGCTGTGGCGCGGTAGGAACCGCGACAAAAACCTACGTATTTTGTCTGGCTTAAGGTCATAAAAATCAGCTCTCCGGTTCCCCAATGTATCTATCCAGCAGAGCAGAAGCTGGATAGATGGCAAGTTTACATTTGCGCATAAGCTTGCAAATGTAAAAAATCATTATCTTCGCTGTAGCGAAGATAATGAAAGAAGCAAGGACAGAAAATGTTCGACGAAATGACTCGTTTCACTCATATTACATCGAAATTTTCTCACCTTGCCCCTTCATACGCTTCCGCTAAGGGGATAGCACCCACTGATGAAAACGGCACTCCCGTTTGTTTTCGTTTTCGGTGTGTGCGCAGCAGAAAGGACAGAAGTAAGTCTGCTGCTTTTTCTCCCTAGCGGTCGAAACAGAGGAAGGGCGAAATAAGGATTTCGCCTGGAATCAAAAACCGAAAGCCATGACAGAACAAAGAGCAAGATCCTGGAACAAGAAAGGGTTGTCCAAAGAAGGGCAAGCATTAAGTGAGCGCATCCGCAAAAACATGTACAGGCATTTACGCAAAGACGGAGAAGTGGCGATGTTTGCCGTGGTAGATCAAGCGATCAAAACGGAGGTTGCATTGAAGTATCCTGGAGTGATAAATGTATGGACTCAACTGGATGCAATTATGGGTGGCAAGCGAAGCGAATTTGAGGACTATTTGAACGAGCTCGGTGATGCGTACCGGATTAAATTGGCGTCCGAAAAACATAACAAAGAATTTGAGGAAATTAAAGAAGTGCGCATGGCTATCCGGATGAAGGAACGTGAGTATGAAAGGTTGGAAGTTATGGCTAAGGAAAAGGGGGTAAAAGTGTCTTCCCTATGTCGCAATATTTTAGGAAATACGGCATTAGAAAATGTCCATATTGATGGGCAGCTGAAAAGAAGTTTTTTAGGTATGGGGGTTAATTTAAATCAACTAGCTTACCATTATAACCGAACCGGAGAAAATCCTCCAGCAGAGCTTAAAGAATGTTTAGAACTTTTAAAACTATTTAGAGATGCCTATAGTAGAAAGTAACAGCGGAAATGGTTTTAAGGGGGCGATTAGCTATTCTATGCAATTAGAGAAGCTGGCGGAGTTAGATCAGGAAGAACTACCTGTATTTATCGAATGCAATGGTGTTTATGGCAGTTACGCTGCCATGGCCCATCAGATGCGTTGGGTAGCAGAAACGCAAGATTTTAAAAGACCGGTACTACATTTTAGGGTAAATTTTTCCCCCAGTGAGAGTGCTCACTTGCCTAAAGAAATACAAGTAGCTGCTGTAAAATCTATTTTACGTGGATTAGGTATTGATGCAAATAGGCAATACATCATCAGTCAACATAATGACAAGGAGCATACGCATTATCATATTATCGCCAATAAGGTAGATTTGGATGGAGAGAAAATGGATCTTACCAATTTTAACTACCGGGCAACGGCACAAGCCGATCGAGTAGAGCGGGCAATGGATTTGGAGTTAACGCCAAATCGGACTATTTTTTACAGTGCGGATAATGCTACCGGATTTAGGTATGCTACTGCGGAGGAGAAAGCTGCGATGTATTTGGGAGGAAATCTTCGTCCCGATAGGAGAGAAGGGGTACAGGAGATTAAACAATATTTATCTGCTACTATCCAAAATGTACTTTTAGATAAAGGCGTTGTAAGTTCAGCATCCTTTGAAAAGGCGCTTAATAATCGGGGTATCGAAGTACGCTTTATGAAGAACGTGGATGGTATATCTGGCGTATCTTTCAATAAAGATGGCGTATCGGTTAGGGGTACTCATTTAGGGCTGAGATGGAGTAAGATAGCGAAGTCGTTAGAAGCCAATCAAAAGCTGCAAGATGCAGTTATGGAAAAAAGAGCACATTTACGTTTTTCGGTATTTGAAGAAGTGAAAAAAGAAGTAGGGTTACAATTATTGAAGTCCGATAAGATTACATCGTTTAGTGCAAATTTATCGGCTCATGGTATCGATTATGAAGAAGGTAAGGGTTTTCGTTACGAGTGTAAAGAAGGCAATGAGCAGTCTTTATTGGGAAGTCATGTTCTGTTCCGTTTAGCGGAGATGAGGTTAAGTGATGATGCTATCGAAGATCAGTTAGCAGATAATTTATCACAAACGCGGTTGGAGGCACAGCGTAAAGCGAATGAACTGGCACGTGCACAAAATCAAGAGCGGTTTAATCGGGCGGTGGGGGCTTGGAAAAATAATCCCAATAGCTATGAATCCCTATTGAAATCAATTTCCGCAGGTAGTAATATCAAAGAAATAACGACCAAAATGCGTAGCGAAAAACTCAGATTTGTATTTGATGTAGATCTCTCTGGTAAATTGGAACTAATGCAATACTACAGAAAAAGTAGTTACAGCGATTTTAAGCTAGATAGCAGGTTTGATTTACGAGAATTAGGAATGACGCTGGATTTTAATCAAAGTGAATATGACAAGTTGAATGAAGTGAGTTTTGAGATGTACAATAAGAATTTGCAAAATCAAATGGATATGTACGGTATCGTGGATCGATATACCAAAAACGTAGTAGATAAGTTATCGCTCAATAAAGAAGCTTTTGTTGAGGATTTTGAGCAGAATAGTCGTAGTAATTTTTTGGAACTAGCACAATTGTCACTCATCTCTGATTTGTACAAGAAGGAGGGGTTTAGTGTAGAAGAAGACGTGGTATCCAGGGATGGTTGGGAGTATACAGGTCATATTTCCAAGTATCAAGACGTTTTGAATGAACTGGCAGAGTTAGTACGCATCTTTTATGAAAAGATCAAGAAATGGACAGCGTTGCAACGCACACCAGAAAAAGAAGTAAAATGGTATAAGCTGGGTAGTGCTAAACATGACATTATAAGGGAGAACTTCGTTTTACAAAGCAAAAAAGACGGCTCTAAGCTGCCAGAGGTATCTGAGATTAAAACAACTATAGAAGCTAAAATGAAAAATTTACCGCAGCCAAGGGCGTTGTTTGCATCTGAGTCTGCCTATGAAAAATGGAAACTGAATCAAGCGATTAAAGTGTCTTCTGTGAAAGTAGATGTTGGATTTAATCAGAAGGTGGGTAAGGAGATCAATAGGATGGCGGCGGAAAAGAAACTAGTTAAAAAGGTTGAGCATAAAAAATGGAAAGAGCTGGGGCGAAAGATGTAGAGAATTCAAACAATTTTAATGAGAAAAAATAAATTCATACTATTGAAATGGTTGATGTGTTGTTGTCGTTGTAAGCTCCACCATATTTACGGTTAAGAATTGAACAAAAAAGGTTTAATTTTAAAACGTATAATATGAGGACGTAACAATTTACAGCAACATAGATTGCTCAAGTATTGTAAGTGTATTCCAACGGTAAATGTGTGTGGAAGAGCTGATCTGTGAATATGGAATAAGCAAAGTGACCATCTACAACTGGCGGAAAAAGTATGGAGGTATGGATGTCAATGAAAGTTTGGCTAAGGAGAAGAATATTGATTTACAGTTCGGACAAAATCCTAATTTTAATATGTCAGACCAAACGGAAACGGACTCTGCAGGGGTGCAACCCGTCAGGGATAATCTGAACAGTAGAAATGGAAAATCGGATGCAAATCATGCATCCGATTTTCTAAATTCATTTTCATTGTAAATGCCTAAGAAAAAACCTTTTGTCAGATTAAGTCTTAGTTATTACAAATTAATCCTGTTTGCCAGCAGGAAGTTAGAATGCAAGGTTTTCTCTGTAAAGAGACGAAACCTTGCATTCTAAAACAAATAAATAATAGGTTAATTAATTGATATACAATTTGTTACATTATTTTTAAGTGGCGACTAATTAACTATTTAATATATTTTTGAAGATAATTTAAATTGTTGTTTAAACATTGAAATGAAAGATTTACTTTTAGTTTGAATATTTATCGATCCAATCATTCCGCTATTAATAGAGGTGTTGTTTATATAGATTCCTTCAAAAGTTAGAAAAGGCATACCATATTTTGAATATGTAATATTGGTTATTTTCCCATAAATAGTTTCTATTTTATTATTTGAATTCTTGATAATAAAATATGCAGGATTACGTATGCCGCCGATAAATAATGAATCAATACACATATCCATAGAAAGTTGTATAACAACTTGCTTGTTCCTATTATTAGGTCGTTGTACTTTTATTATTTGACAAGGAAATGATTTTTTTTCATGAATTGGAAACCTATCAAGTAAAAATACCAAAATAGTTAGAACTAAGACAATCAGAAAATTTCCTTTCAAAATAAATGCATGGGGAGGTTTTTGCATTATATCTTGTAAGTGATCCTCCGTCCTTAAATTATATCTATCTTTTGTCATTCCAGTGTGCGTAAATTCAAAATTTTATGTACTTGTTTTTTAATAGTTATTAATAAAAACAGTATTTATAATAGAGACTTATATTCTATAACGATATCATCAATGCTCTTATTTTTCTTTTTATGTTATTTAGATTATATCAAATCAAGCATTTTTAGTTTAATTACTAAATTAGTCTTTATGCCGCCTTTTTACACTGTAAAATTATTAATAATTATGGATGTTGCCCTTTATTGACCTAGCTCTAATTGGTTTTTAACTAATTCGAAATATTTACCCTTGAGCTTAGTAAGTGTATCGTGTGTGCCAATTTCGGCAATATTACCATCTTCTAAAACTATAATTTGATCTGCATTTTTTACTGTACTTAAACGGTGAGCAATGATAATTACAGTTCTTCCTTCAAAGAACCTAGAAAGGTTGGACATTATAATATTTTCGTTAGTTGCATCTAAAGAGCTAGTCGCCTCATCAAAAAATAGATAATTTGGATTTTTGTAAATTGCTCTAGCCATTAAGATTCTTTGACGTTCTCCACCACTAATACCTATGCCAGATGCTCCAATCTTTGTTGTATATCCCAGTGGCAGACTTTCAATAAAATCTTTAATATTTGCAATTTTGACTGCTTGCTGCATTCTAAAATCATTAATTTCTTTTCCATCTAATGCTATATTTTTTGCAATTGTATCAAAAAAAATATATCCATCTTGCATTACTGTTCCATATTCTTGTCTCCATAATTTTGGAGAAATATGTTTTAAATTTTTGTTACCAATTAATATTTCCCCTTCTATTGGGGAATAAAAGCCTAATAATAATTTCATTAGAGTTGATTTACCACTTCCACTGGTTCCCACAATTGCAGTTATTTTGCCTTTTGGAATTGTAACACAAATATTTCTTAATACAAATGGAGATTTTGGTCCTCCATATTGGTACGCAACATTTTTTATCTTGATTTCATCATGATTTATTATTTGTGAATTAGGGTTTTTACTAGAAGAATTATCTTCTTCTTCTTTTTCATGAATTTCTTGTAGGCGATCCATGCTTAATCTTGCATCTTGAGCTGATTTTATAAAAGAAATCAATTGTTCGATTGGTCCATTTGTTTGACCAATTATATATGAAATACTTAATAACATTCCCAGAGATATACTTCCGTCTACAGCCTCATTTGCGGCTATAAAAGAAATGATTATATTTTTTAATGTGGTGAAAAATATAAATCCTGATTGCTGAAATTGTTCTAGTGTCAAACTTTTTATATTCAAATTAAAATATCTTACTTGT
Organism: Rhizosphaericola mali; assembly: GCF_004337365.2. Classification (GTDB taxonomy): domain Bacteria; phylum Bacteroidota; class Bacteroidia; order Chitinophagales; family Chitinophagaceae; genus Rhizosphaericola; species Rhizosphaericola mali. The sequence goes on from NZ_CP044017.1 coordinate 24,369, forward strand.
ATTCTTTCCCATTCCAAACGTTTCGGCGTCTCACTTCCATATAGCTTTATCTCTTGCATACCTGTTATCATTTCATATAGCTTATCTTGATTTTCTCTGTTACTTGAGAAGCGTTTATAATCTAATTCTTTTCTTTTTTTCTGAAAGAGTAAGATCCAAATTATTCCAATAATACTTGCAATTATGAAAACCCAAAATATAATCCAATTATAAAACGCTATAATGATAGAAAAGACTAGAATATTTAAAATGGAAAATATTGAAGAAAGCATATTTCCACTTAGAAAGCTTTCTATTCGGTGGTAGTCATTAATTCTCTGGGATATATCTCCAACGGCTTTTGTATCAAAAAATTTAATTGGAAGTTTTAATAGCTTAATCAAAAAATCTGAAATAATATTTAAACTAATTCTTGTATTTATGTGTAAAATGAGCCATCCCCTAATAATATCAATCACCATATTTCCAATAAATAATAAAAGTTGGGAGAGTAAGACTAGAATGATAATTGATTTATTTTTATTTTCAACCCCTTCGTCAATTAATAATTGTGTTAAGAATGGAAATAAAAGAGAGATAAAACTTGTAGCAAGCATACCCAAAAAAATCTGAAAGATATAATTTCTGAAGGGCTTTAAATACTGAATTAAAAAACTAAATCTTGTTTTATTTTCTTTTTTATCTTTATTTAAATAAAAATTTGTGGTAGGCTCAAGTAAAAGAACTGTTCCCTTATCCGCCGATGTAGATATCCAAGAACTTAAAAAAGTATTTTTATCAACTTTTATTATTCCGTGTGCAGGATCCCCAATAACAAATTTATTTTTAATCTTATATAAAACAACAAAATGATTTTGATTCCAGTGTAATATACAGGGTAATGGACTATCATTAGTTAATTGATCAAGGTGTAAATAAGCCATCATAGTACGAAAACCAAGGCTTTCTGCAGCATCATTAATATTCAAAAGACTGACTCCTTCTTTATTAATAAAACAGAGATCTCTTAAATATTCTAGAGCGTATTCCTTACCATAATATTTTGCTATCATTTTTAGACATGTCGGGCCACAATCGATAGAGTCATGTTGAGAAAAGAACGGTAAAATTTGCATTAACCATCAACTAGAGTTTCAATAAATTTATTATATACCAAGGACATCTTTTTTTCTTCATCAAAGTCATGAACACAATAATCAATTCCTTCGTGTTCTATGGCCTGTTGAGTACATCCACCACCGCACATCGGCAAAATTGCACATTCTAGGCAAGGTTTATTTTTAAATTTTATATTTAATCTTTTTTCAAATTTTTCATTCCAATTAATATTTCCAGTCTCATCAAGGAGTCCTTCACTGTTCTTTGTTGTAAAATCCCTAGCAGTACATTTAAATACTTCGCCATTAAAGTTAATCGTTGCATGATTTCTATGATCTCCGTAGCAAGAATTTTGGACTGTATTTATTACAGAACTTTGAACATTTAGGCCATGCTGTTTAAAAAAATTTCTAGATTCATTCAATTGGTCACTTAAATCTTCCATTTCTTGCCAAACTGCGTGAAAGTCAAAAGATATATATTTTTTGATTTCGTCATTTAGATGTTCAAAATCATTAACAATTTGATTAATACCATTTAATGTCTCTTGAGAGCAATTAATTCTTACTAATGCGTTAATTTTGGACTTAGCTAGAGAAATAATATTAGCCACTATCGCATCATATGAACCTCTTCCTTCGGAGATAAACCTAACTTTATCATGCCTTTGTCTATCCCCATCTAGAGTTATCTGATAGAATTGCAGTCCATATTTCAGAGAAGTAGAAATGACGTCTTCATCTATCAACAAACCATTAGTTGTAATAGAAGATGTAAAAATAATTTCTTTTTCTAATGATAAACTATGAATAGTCTCTAGTATTGGTAAAACGACTTTTTTATAGTATAGTAGAGGTTCACCTCCGAACCAACCAATATTTAAATGTTTTAATTTTTTTCTTTCTCTATATATATTTTGTACATGATTGATCACATGGGAAATTGTATCTGAGCTCATTTTTGAGTCTTTAATATGAGTTTCATAACAGTACCAACATTTAAAATTGCAATTCATTGTTGGATTAATATGAAGTTCATATGTAGATTCATCATTATCAATATTATAAGAATATTCTTTAACTCTTCCAACTTCATCTAAATCCTGATTTACTAAGAATTCCTTTGAAACAAGAAAATTAAAAAAATCATTATGAAGTTCTTTTAAATCATCAAATTTTTGCAATTTGAAACAAGCTTCATACATATCATATAATAGTGGGTCCAGAATTATAAACTCCGAACTAAAACTATTAAATGCAATAATATTGTCTTCGTAAGGGAAAAATATATTAAATTTACTCGCTTTCATTTTAGGATCAATTTAATGGGGTGGGGTATTATTCTAATTTAATGAAGAATAATATTATGAGGAATCATTATTATCAATTCCTCATAATATTTTTACATGAAGCATAATTTAGAATTAGTACAGTCTAATGTATTAGTTGAATGAGTGCAGTCATTGGAATTTGTGCAGAAAGGATTCGTACTCAAAATATTATTTTCTTTGAAGCCTCCTCTTATTGATGTAAATCCACCTTCTAATTTTCCATTATTTTTTTCTTTTAATTTATCCATTTTTTCTACAAGAACTTTGATTGTTTTTTTCATAAATATATGTTTAGTAATAAATTGAATATTTACGGAAATTTGAATTCACGTGCGTGGATTAAACCTTTAAATTAATATTACATAAAACAAGTTTTAGTATTTGTACATGTGGGAGTTCCACTATTTGTAGTTTGCGTACAATCTCCAGAATTTGTACAACCTGTTCCATTGCCTATATTTGTACTTATCAGTATATTGTTAAACCCGCCTTTAATAGAAGTGAAACCACCTTCTAATTTTCCATTATTCTTTTCTTTTAATTTATCCATTTTTTCTACAAGAACTTTAATTGTTTTTTTCATTTGTTTATATTTTTAGGTAAAAAATAATATTTTAAATTATAGATAAAATTGTACTATATACTTTATATCACATAAAACATATAGTAGTATTAGCACAAGGAGATATTGAAGTGTTTGTCGATCTAGTACAGTCGATATAATCGGTACATCCAGATGGTCCTGCTGCAGAGTTTGTACTTAAAGTATTTTTATTGAGCCCCCCTTTAATAGATATAAATCCCCCTTCTAGTACGCCACTTTTCATTTCTTGTAGTTTATTCATTTTTTCTACAAGAACTTTAATTGTTTTTTTCATTTGTTTATATTTCAGGTAAAAAAATAACATTTTAAATTATATAAGAAACTATACTTAGCATTTTAGATCACATATAACAGCTTCCTGTATTTGAACAAGGATGTAATGAAGTGTTTGTTGTTTGTATACAATCACCGGAATTTGTACAACCTGAAGGGCCTGTTGAAGTGTTAGTACTACTTAAAACATTTTTGTTGAGCCCTCCTTTAATTGAAAGAAATCCACCCTCAAGTCTGCCACTTTTAGTTTCTTGCAGTTTATTCATTTTATCAACAAGAATTTTAATTGTTTTTTTCATTTTAATATATTTACAGTTAAACGCATATTAATACCTAGTACCTTTAATTATAGTGATATAATGTAATTTTATTTTAAAATTACTTTTAAATCGGCTAGAATAATTATAACATCTTTGTTATGTTTTTATATCTTGATGGTATAACTAGCGAAAAAAATATTATTCATAGTTTAGATTTATTTAAAAATTAAAAAAAGCACGTTCCTGTATTACTACAACCAGGCCTTGTAGAATTTGTAGTTTTCGTGCAATCTCCAGAGTTAGTACACCAAGAAACATTAGTACTGACATCTTCTGTACTAATATCAGTTGAATTACTACCGCCTTTAATTGAAGCAAATCCACCTTGTAGTTTTCCATTATCTTTTTCTTGTAGTTTATTCACTTTGTCAACAAGAATTTTAATTGTTTTTTGCATCTTATTTTTTTAGTATTAATAAATTATAACATAACACATTAAGCCATGCAACAAGAAGCCGCTTGTAATTGAATTGAATTCATCACCGTGTGTAGTATTACACATTATTCTTTCTTACTACATATATTATCTTTTTTATATTTTATAAACTATCAATTTCCATTTAATGCTCTGTTATTGTTTGAGTCTTGTGAATGAGCCTGGCCTTTTTTCATTTTTGAATTTCCAAAACTATAAATTGCCGTTATTCTTAATCGTCTACTATCATTATTTACCATATTTGTAGTCAATATGTTATTTACCCTACTATTAAAGGGAATATTGAGCGTTTTAAAAATATCGGATACATTTATCCCTAAAACAAGTTTATTATCAATAAGTACATATTTTCCAGATATATTAAAATAATAATATTGCTTGAATTTATTTATACCATTTATCTCTGGGAATTGATAATTAAAATATATACCTCCAATTAGCGTTTTTTTCTTATTAAAATATATGCTATTATTACTTCTGAATACCGCACCCCATCCGTCTATAACGGGTGCAGTATTTTTAGATGTAGAATTAGATCTATTATAATATACATCAAATTCATTATAGCTATGTAGCCATTTTATTTGATTTAGCGTATAATTGCTTCCGAAAACTAAATTTTTAGAAGAGAGAAAATTCGAAAGTTGAGAGATCGTTATATTGGTTATAGTATCAATTACTCCAATTCTCCCCACTTGTTTATTACTGAAACTATACTGTAACGTAAAATTAAAATTTTTATAGCTTTCAGTTAATTCGAAGTTATTTGAGATGGATGGACGTAGGTAAGGGTTTCCTTCCGAATAATTGTATTGTGATTGATATTGTAAATATGGATTGAAATTATTGAAATTAGGCCTATCAATTCTTCTGCCATAGTTTATAGCGATTGTATTTTTATCACTAATATTATATGAAAAATATATGGTTGGGAAAAAATTGAAATATGAATTTTTATGAATGCTATCGTATGAATTATAGTTGTTTGGAATTCCTTTAGTTTGAGTATATTCGCTTCGTAATCCTGATTGAAATTCCCATTTTTCACCAAACTTAGCTTGATAATTTCCAAAAAGAGCTTGTGTATTTTCGGTAAATAAAAATTTATTAAAAGTGCTAATCGTTTTAGTATCAGAGTTTGTGTTATTAATATTCAGAGATACATAGTTCTCACTATTAATAAAGTTAGCTTTACCTCCAAAATATATTTCAGAATTTTTGCCGACAATATAGAAGGTCCCATTCAATGAATAAATGTCTGAAGATAATTTGTTAATTGAAAGTGTATTGGAGGTTCTATTACTAATCATATTTCCATTTTTATCGAACATCATTGCCTTAATATTGTTAGGAAAATTGAATCCATTCGAGAACCAATCACCATCTACGACTAACTTGTTTTTACTAGTTGTATCAAATGAGTTTTCATAATGAATATTTGCAGAACGCTCATTATAAGTGACTTTATCCTTATTCTCTTGTTCTGAAATTGAATCAGTACTATTTGTTTTACTATTAATAAAAAGTGTACGTATATTATTTGTTTGGTATGGATAAGAATTAAATTCATTAAAAGAAGCCCCAAGTGTACTATTTTTAGACAAATCTGCCTCAAATCCGAGTACTCCGCTCAAATATTGAGATTCCTCTTTTTCCTTAATTGAGGTTTTTTGAGTCATTTCTGAATAGTAAATAGTGTTGGTATATCGCGGATTGTGGAACCCCTTAGATCCACTGAGAATTGCATAATATCTTATTTTGTCCTTGTTATAATTAAAACTTATATCTGACGCTCCAGTCTGGGAAGGCGGAGAAGTTAGTGTTAAATTTACTGAACCACTATATCCAAGTGTCTTTTTCTTCTTAAGTATTATATTAATTAAACCTGTACTTCCGTCTGCACT